>CP063163.1:0-35000 GCA_014960805.1 Cytobacillus suaedae
ACTATAGAAAATCCTATTTACTAACTTTACACAAAACATACTCATAACACATCAGGTAAATCTTTCTTCCCTCTCCTGTGGATACTTTTTTCGACATATTTTTCTATCCACAACAGTTATCGACAACCTTCACACATCATCTTGTGTTGTGGAAAGTTTTTTTCCACAAGGTGTAGTAATTGTGGATAAGTTTCTAAAAACCATTGCCTAGTAAGGAAAAATTTGATATCATAATTGTGTTTTCACACTTTATAAATTACTTCTGTATTTACCCTTATCCACAGATGTGGATAACATGTGGACACTTTTTTCCCCAAGGTGGATAAATACTTGTCCACAAAAAAGGAATTTTGTCGAAAAGATACTTTTCTTCTATAATAATAGTTATTCACATTTATCGGCAAATGTATTTTTATAAATCGTTATTCATTCAGTGAATACGCTTGTACAAAACTTATACAACCAGCTAAAAAAGACACCATTCTGAGTAAAAGGAGGGAAAAATAATTGGAAAACATCTCTGATTTATGGACGAAAGCTCTTAGTGAGATTGAGAAAAAACTTAGTAAACCCAGCTTTGAAACCTGGCTAAAATCAACAAAAGCTCATTCACTACAGTCTGATACACTAACGATCACTGCTCCAAATGAGTTCGCTAGAGATTGGCTTGAATCAAGATACTTACATCTTATTGCAGAAACAATCTATGATTTAACTGGTGCTGAGTTAAGTATTAAATTTATTATTCCCCAGAATCAGTTAGAAGAAGAATTTGAACTAAAATCACCTGTCAAAAAAGTATCTAAACAAGATGATGAACCTACTGAATTACCACAAAATATGTTAAATCCAAAATACACGTTTGATACATTTGTTATAGGATCTGGTAACCGATTTGCTCATGCAGCTTCCCTTGCTGTTGCTGAAGCCCCTGCCAAAGCTTATAATCCACTTTTTATCTATGGTGGAGTTGGACTAGGCAAAACTCACCTTATGCATGCAATTGGGCATTACGTGATAGACCATAATCCGAATGCTAAGGTTGTCTACTTGTCATCCGAAAAGTTTACAAATGAATTCATTAACTCAATCAGAGACAATAAAGCTGTAGATTTCCGAAACAAGTATAGAAGCGTGGATGTTTTACTTATAGATGATATTCAGTTTTTAGCAGGAAAAGAACAAACACAAGAGGAATTTTTCCATACTTTTAATACACTTCATGAAGAAAGTAAACAAATTGTTATTTCAAGTGATAGACCTCCTAAAGAAATTCCTACTCTAGAAGATCGACTTCGCTCTAGGTTTGAATGGGGCTTAATTACTGATATAACACCTCCAGACTTGGAAACAAGGATTGCAATTTTACGTAAAAAAGCTAAAGCAGAAGGTTTAGATATCCCTAATGAAGTAATGCTCTATATTGCTAATCAAATTGATACAAATATTCGTGAACTTGAAGGTGCACTTATTCGTGTAGTTGCTTATTCATCTCTTATTAATAAAGATATAAATGCTGATTTAGCAGCAGAAGCATTGCGTGATATCATACCAAATTCTAAACCAAAGGCTATTACAATCTTTGAAATACAAAAAACGGTAGGACAGCATTTTAATATAAAGCTCGAGGATTTCAAGGCGAAAAAACGTACAAAATCAGTTGCTTTCCCTAGACAAGTGGCTATGTATCTTGCCAGGGAGTTAACTGACTTCTCCTTGCCTAAAATTGGGGATGAATTTGGTGGACGAGACCATACTACTGTTATTCATGCCCATGAAAAAATCTCAAAGTTAATCGAAAGTGATGCCCTACTTCAAAAACAAGTAAAAGAAATTCATACTCAGTTAAAAGGCTAATTATTTTTTTACTTGGATAATGTGTATAACTTGAGTCAATTTACACACAGTCTGTCCACATGTGGATAGGCTGTGTTTCCTTTGATAAATACGGGTTATCCACATTTCCACAAGCCCTACTATTACTTCTACTATCTTTTTAAAAAAATATATATATTCAGCTACTCGTTTTTTAGACCGGTTAAGGAGGATTTTTTTTATGAAATTTATTATTCAAAAAGACTATCTAGTACAAAGTGTTCAAGATGTAATGAAGGCAGTTTCATCTAGAACAACAATTCCAATCCTTACAGGAATTAAAATAGTTGCTACAACTGAAGGTGTTACACTTACAGGTAGTGATTCTGATATATCCATTGAATCTTTTATTCCAGCAGAAGAAGCAGGAAGTGAAATCGTAGAAATAAAGCAACCTGGAAGTATTGTGCTCCAAGCACGTTTTTTTAGTGAAATCGTAAAGAAACTTCCTAAAGAAACAGTAGAAATAGAAGTGCAAAATCATCTTTCAACTGTAATACGCTCAGGCAAAGCTGAGTTTAACCTTAATGGTTTAGATGCGGAAGAATACCCTCACCTACCTCAGGTTGAAGAAGAAAATATGTTTCGTATACCGACAGATCTATTAAAAAATATGATTCGACAAACAGTATTCGCAGTGTCCGTCTCAGAAACACGCCCTATCTTGACAGGTGTAAACTGGAAAGTTGAAAGTGGACAATTGCACTGTACTGCAACAGATAGCCATCGCTTAGCTATGAGAAAAGCAAGGATCGAAATGGAAAATCAAGATACCTATAATGTGGTTATCCCAGGGAAGAGCTTAAATGAATTAAGTAAAATACTAGATGACACAAATGAATTAGTAGATATTGTTATTACTGAAAACCAAGTACTATTTAAGACAAAGCATTTACTATTCTTCTCTCGTTTACTTGATGGGAATTATCCAGATACATCAAGACTTATTCCAAACGAAAGCAAGACTGATGTTGTCATTTCAACAAAAGATCTACTTCAGTCAATTGACCGTGCCTCTTTATTAGGTGAAGGAAAAAATAATGTTGTTAAACTATCAACGTTACCTGAAGGAGTAATCGAAGTTTCTTCAAATACACCGGAAATTGGAAAAGTAATTGAAGAAATTCAAAGCCAATCGATTGAAGGAGAAGAATTAAAAATATCCTTTAGTGCAAAATATATGATTGATGCTTTAAAAGCCCTTGATAGTTCGGAGATTAAAGTAAGCTTTACTGGTGCAATGAGACCGTTTTTACTACGCACGATTGATAATGACTCTGTATTACACTTAATACTTCCAGTTCGTACATTCTAAGAATTTAATCTTTATAACATGAGCTACTAGGAAAACAAAATAAAACCTAGTAGCTTTCTTTTCTATAGCAAGATTATTTAGTAAAATAGAAATAGTGATAGTTCATTTTCGCTAGTTAATTTTCTATGTTACGGGAAAAATAAAACTAGACATGAGCTAGTAAGAACGAAAGTAACGTTATCTGTCATGTGACCGAATCAAAAGAATGAAAGTAGGCGATTTAATGGCAAAAGAAATCGAAATTTCTACAGAGTATATTCCTTTAGGTCAATTTTTAAAATTAGCTGAAATAATCCAGACCGGTGGAATGGCAAAATGGTTTTTGAGTGAGCATGAAATATATGTGAACGGAGAACTTGAGAATCGACGCGGAAAAAAACTCAGAAATAAAGATATTATAGATATACCAGGATTTGGTACTTTTATTGTGAAAGCATAAGTGGGTGAACCCCTTTGTATATTAAAGAGTTACAATTAACAAACTATCGAAATTATTCAAAGTTAGAAGCTGAATTTGAAGACAAGGTAAATGTTATTCTTGGTGAAAACGCTCAAGGAAAAACAAATGTAATGGAATCTATTTATGTTCTTGCTATGGCTAAATCGCACAGGACATCAAATGACAAAGATCTCATTCGCTGGGAGCAAGAGTATGCTAAGATAGAAGGTAGGATTCAGAAACGCATGAGTCCCCTTTCATTACAGCTTGTTGTCTCAAAAAAAGGCAAAAAGGCAAAAAGTAATCATTTAGAACAAAAGAAATTAAGTCAATATGTCGGCAGTATGAATGTCGTCATGTTTGCCCCTGAGGACTTAAACCTAGTTAAAGGTAGTCCTCAGGTTAGGCGACGATTTATCGATATGGAAATTGGTCAAGTTTCTCCGGTCTATCTTCATGACCTAAGCCAATTTCAAAAAATTCTTGGACAACGAAATCAATATTTAAAATTACTTCAGATGAAGCGTCAAACTGATCAAACGATGTTAGATGTACTAACAGATCAATTGATAGAAGTGGCGGTAAAAATTATTGCGAAGCGTTTTGAATTTTTAAGATTATTACAAAAGTGGGCAGAGCCTATCCATAATGGCATTAGTAGAGGCCTAGAAACGTTAGAAATTATGTATAAACCCTCAGTAGAGGTATCAGAAGATGTACAATTGTCGAAAATAATAGAAGCATATGAAGAAAAGTTTGCTAAAATAAGAGATAGAGAACTAGACAGAGGAATTACGTTAGCAGGTCCACACCGGGATGATTTAGCTTTTAATGTGAACGGTAAAGATGTCCAGACATATGGATCACAAGGACAACAACGTACAACAGCACTATCTTTAAAACTTGCAGAAATTGAATTGATTTATTCTGAGATTGGGGAATATCCAATTCTTCTACTAGATGATGTGCTATCTGAGTTAGATGATTATAGACAATCCCATCTGCTCAATACAATACAAGGGAAGGTTCAAACCTTTGTAACAACTACAAGTGTTGAAGGCATAAATCATGAAACATTGAAGCAAGCAGCAACTTTTACAGTAACGGCTGGTGAAATGACAAAGCTAAAATGAGGTGATGAGTTGTTCATTCACTTAGGGGAAAATGTCATCGTTCGATCGTGTGATGTCATAACGATTTTGGATCGGCAATTATTAAAATCCTCATCAATCGTAAATGAATTTTTAGATATACAGAAACACCAAATTGTCGAACTGGCCAATGGTGATACGAAATCAGTAGTCATTACTGCTGATAAGATTTACTTTTCACCACTGTCAACTAGTACTTTAAAGAAACGTGCACAGCATGTCACTGAGCTAGAGAAGGTTTTTGAAGAAGAATTAGCAGAGTAGAAGATAACTTTTTTTTAGTTGAAATAGGTTTTGTCAAATGAAAGTGTGGGTGGTATAAGTGGCAATGGATCAAAAAGAAATGAATCAACAACCAGCTTATGATGAAAATCAGATACAAGTCCTAGAAGGCTTAGAGGCCGTTCGTAAACGCCCTGGTATGTATATCGGATCAACTAGTAGTAAAGGACTTCACCATCTTGTTTGGGAAATTGTAGATAACAGTATTGATGAAGCATTGGCTGGTCATTGTGATGAAGTCAATGTATACATCGAAGAAGACAACAGCATTACAGTTAAAGATAATGGTCGTGGTATTCCTGTTGGGATACATGAAAAAATGGGAAGACCAGCTGTAGAGGTAATTTTAACTGTACTTCATGCTGGCGGAAAATTTGATGGCGGTGGTTACAAGGTTTCTGGGGGTCTACATGGTGTAGGTGCATCCGTTGTAAATGCCCTATCAACCTGTTTAGAGGTTCATGTTCATCGTGATGGAAAAATCCATTATCAAAAATTTGAACGTGGGGTACCTGCTGGAGATTTAGAGGTTATTGGTGAAACTGATCACACAGGAACAATTATTCACTTTGTTCCAGATGGTGAAATTTTTACTGAAACACTTGTATATGAGTTTGATATCTTAGCAAATAGACTTCGAGAACTAGCATTTTTAACCCGTGGTGTAAAAATAACAATCGAAGATAAAAGAGAAGAAAACAAGCAAAAAGAGTATTTCTATGAAGGCGGAATTAAATCGTATGTTGAGCATTTAAACCGCACGAAAGAAGTGATTCACGAAGAACCTGTATTTGTTGAAGGTGAGCGTGACGGAATAACTGTAGAGGTAGCATTACAATACAATGATAGCTACACTAGTAATATATATTCTTATGCGAATAATATTCACACGCACGAAGGTGGAACTCATGAAGCAGGTTTCAAAACAGCCTTAACGAGAATTATTAATGACTATGCTAGAAAAAGTAATATCTTTAAAGATAATGATGCAAATCTTAGTGGTGATGATGTTCGTGAAGGATTAACAGCTATCATTTCTGTAAAACATCCTGACCCACAATTTGAAGGTCAAACAAAAACAAAATTAGGAAATAGTGAAGCGAGAACAATCACTGAATCTGTTTTCTCTGATAAGTTCGAAGCATTTCTACTAGAAAACCCTGCTGTTGCTAGAAAGATTGTTGAAAAAGGTGTCATGGCTGCACGTGCGAGATTAGCTGCAAAGAAAGCTCGTGAATTAACTAGAAGAAAAAGTGCCCTTGAAATTTCAAGTCTTCCAGGGAAACTAGCAGACTGCTCTTCAAAAGATCCTGCCATTAGTGAAATATATGTCGTAGAGGGTGACTCTGCAGGTGGATCTGCGAAGCAAGGACGTGACCGTCACTTCCAAGCTATTTTACCTTTAAGAGGGAAAATTCTTAATGTAGAAAAGGCACGTTTAGATAAAATCTTATCAAATAATGAGATTCGTACAATTATTACGGCATTAGGTACTGGAATTGGTGAGGATTTTGATATTGCAAAGGCAAGATATCACAAAATCGTTATTATGACGGATGCGGATGTCGACGGAGCACATATTAGAACCCTGATACTAACTTTCTTCTACCGTTATATGAGAAAAATCATAGAGAATGGGTATATCTATATTGCTCAACCACCTTTATATAAGATCCAAGCAGGTAAACGAGTAGAATATGCCTATAATGAAAGACAATTAGAAGAACTTTTAGCTGATTTTCCTGCTACACCTAAGCCTGGTATTCAGCGTTACAAAGGTCTTGGAGAGATGAATCCAGGTCAGCTTTGGGAAACGACAATGGATCCGGCTACTAGAACACTTCTTCAAGTTAATCTGCAGGATGCAATGGAAGCAGATGAAACGTTTGATATATTAATGGGCGATAAAGTAGAGCCAAGACGAAATTTCATTGAAGAAAATGCAAAATACGTTAAAAACCTAGATATCTAAATGTTTTTGCAGGATAGGCTATCTATCCTGTCTTTTACATAAATTGAACAATAAATTCAGTACCCTAAATAAGGGAGGTCTAACATGTCTGAAACTCAAAATCCCCAAGTAAAAGAAATAAATATTAGTCATGAAATGAGGACTTCATTTTTAGACTATGCAATGAGTGTTATTGTGTCTCGTGCCCTTCCTGATGTACGTGACGGTTTAAAACCAGTACATCGTAGGATTTTATATGCGATGAATGACTTAGGAATGACATCTGATAAAGCATTTAAAAAGTCAGCACGTATTGTTGGTGAAGTAATTGGTAAGTACCACCCACATGGTGACACGGCTGTATATGATTCAATGGTACGTATGGCGCAAGATTTCAACTTCCGTTATATGCTCGTTGAAGGCCATGGAAACTTTGGCTCAGTAGATGGAGATCCTGCTGCAGCTATGCGTTATACAGAAGCACGTATGTCTAAAATATCGATGGAACTTATTAGAGATATCAATAAAGATACAATCGACTATAGAGACAACTACGATGGTTCAGAAAGAGAGCCTGTAGTTCTTCCTGCAAGGTTCCCTAATCTATTAGTAAATGGTGCAGCGGGAATTGCTGTTGGAATGGCTACGAATATTCCACCACATCAACTAGGAGAAGTTATTGATGGTGTACTAGCTGTTAGTAGAGACTCTGATATTACTGTTTCCGAATTAATGGAAATTATTCCAGGTCCTGATTTCCCTACTGGAGGTCAAATCTTAGGGAGAAGTGGAATCCGTAAAGCCTATGAAACTGGCCGTGGTTCAATTACGATTCGTGCAAAGGTCGAAATAGAGACTAAGAGTAATGGTAAAGAAGTTATTATTGTTAAAGAACTTCCATACCAAGTAAATAAAGCAAAGTTAATTGAGAAAATCGCAGAATTAGTTCGTGATAAAAAAATCGAAGGGATTACCGACCTTCGTGATGAGTCAGACCGAAATGGAATGCGTGTTGTTATTGAGGTCCGAAAAGATGCAAATGCTAATGTACTTCTAAACAATTTATATAAACAAACTGCATTACAAACTAGCTTTGGTATCAATTTACTAGCATTAGTGGATGGACAACCTAAAGTACTAAATCTTAAACAGTGTTTATATTATTATTTAGAACACCAAAAGGTTGTTATCCGTCGTCGTACTGCATTTGAGCTTCGTAAAGCTGAAGCACGTGCTCATATTTTAGAAGGTCTACGTATTGCATTAGATCACCTAGATGCAGTTATCACACTCATTCGTAACTCACAGACAACTGAAATTGCTAAAAATGGCTTAATGGAACAATTTTCACTATCGGAAAAACAAGCACAAGCCATTTTAGATATGCGTTTACAACGTTTAACTGGATTAGAGCGTGAGAAAATCGAGGAAGAATACCAAGGACTTATTGCTCTAATTGCTGAGTTAAAAGCAATTTTAGCAGATGATGAAAAGGTATTAGATATTATCCGTGAAGAATTAAATGAAATTAAAGAACGCTTTAATGATAACCGTCGTACAGACATCGTTGCTGGTGGCATTGAAATGATTGAGGACGAGGATTTAATTCCAAGAGAAAATATTATCATTACACTAACACATAATGGTTATATTAAGCGTCTCCCAATCTCAACGTATCGCAGCCAAAAACGTGGAGGTCGTGGAATTCAAGGGATGGGAACCAATGAGGATGATTTTGTTGAACATCTATTAACAACATCTACTCATGATACAATCCTTTATTTCACGAACAAAGGTAAGGTTTATCGTACAAAAGGATATGAAATACCAGAGTATAGTCGAACGGCTAAAGGCTTACCTATTATTAATCTCTTAGGAATTGAAAAAGGTGAGTGGGTAAAAGCTATCATTCCTGTAGAAGAGTTTGTAGATGACTGGTACCTATTCTTCACGACTAAAGAGGGTGTCTCTAAGCGTTCACCATTATCATCTTTTGCAAACATCCGTAATAATGGATTAATTGCCGTAGGTCTTCGTGACGAGGATGAGCTGATTTCTGTTCGCTTAACAGATGGAACGAAGGATATTATGATCGGTACCAAAAATGGAATGTTAATCCGTTTCAAAGAGGAAGATGTTCGTTCAATGGGTCGTACTGCTTCGGGAGTAAAGGGTATTACTCTAGGAGAAGATGATGAAGTTGTAGGAATGGAAATCCTAGATGAGAACATGGATGTACTAATGGTAACCAAAAATGGATATGGTAAGAGAACACCAGAATCCGAATATCGTTTACAAAGCCGTGGTGGTAAGGGTCTTAAGACAGGGAATATTACGGATAAAAATGGACAGGTTGTTGCTGTTAAAGCAGTTACAACTGATAATGATCTCATGATTATTACTGGAGCGGGAGTCCTTATCAGAATGTCTATTAGTGACATTTCCCAAATCGGCAGAAATACTCAAGGGGTTAAGTTGATCCGATTAGCTGAAAATGAGTATGTGGCAACAGTAGCAGTTGTAGAAAAAGAAGAGCCTTCAGAAGAAGATGAAGTAGATAGTGTTGTTGAGGAAAATACTCAGGATACAATAGAAGAAGTTACAGAAATAGATGGAAATAAAGAATAAATAAAGAAAGGAACGCTGATATAGTGTTCCTTTTTTGTAAAGCAGAATTAGAAAGATAGGTAATTAAGCCTATTTATAAGGGAAGGAGGGCATTATTTCATGAGAGTGAGTACAAGCCAGTTACAAACAGGTTGTATCTTAACAAAAGATATTCTTTCTTTAACCAATAAGCCTATCTTACCAAAGAAAACAGTCATAACTGATGACCATATTGATGTCATAAAAGCTTTTTTGGTAAAAGACATTTATGTTGATTCCATGTTAGTAAATGGTGAGCCTTTCAGACCGACAGAAGTTCTTGATGAAGAAGAGACCATTGAAGTAGTTGAAGTAGAATCAACAACTGGTCAATACTTGAAAACAGTGAAGGAATATAAAAAACTATTTTCAAATTGGCAAGCAGGAGCCCAGATTGATATTGCAAAAGTACGTAATATCATTATTCCATTATTTGAAAGAATGATTGATTATCCAAGTGACATTTTACAATTACATCATTATGCAACAAAAGATGATTATTTATCTCACCATTCCGTAGTCGTTGGTTTACTCTCAGGTCTGATTGGAAAAAAACTAAACTATGATAAAGGTGAGTGCATACAACTAACACTAGCGGGATTATTAAGTGATTGCGGCATGTCTAAAATAGATCCTAGAATTCTATCAAAGAAGTCATCGCTCACTTCATCAGAATATAGTGAAGTTAAAAATCATCCATTACACAGTTACAGAATGTTAGAGAAGATTCCTGTTTTAAAAGAAAGTGTCAAACTAGCTGTATTTCAACACCATGAGCGAGTAGATGGTAGTGGATATATGCTAGGAGTAACAGGGGAAAAATTACATCCATTTGGTAAAATTGTTGCAGTTGCTGATATATTTAATGCAATGACTTCAGAGCGACCTTACAGTGGTAAACAAGCACCATTCAAAGTTTTAGAACAAATTATTCAAGATAGTTTTGGCAAATTTGATCTTAAAACGGTACAAGCACTTACAAGTATAGTGGCCAATCTGACAATTGGTACAAATGTTAGATTATCATCAGGACAAATTGGTGAAGTTGTATTTGTTGAGACAAAGTCACCTACTAGGCCAATGGTGAAACTAACCCAGACATCAGAGTTTATTCAGTTAGATAAGAATAGAGAAATATTCATTGAAGAAGTTTTATAAAACAATAGATAATAGTATTGGCTATATTATTAAACTTATTTTTTACAGGATATTAATATAGCCTCTATATAACTATAAAACGTAAATCAAAACTAATTAAGATAACCAATTAGCTTTTTTAAAAAAACTATTGATTTAAATCTCCGATACTGATATACTTCTTTAAGTCGACAAATTAATTCGAGATAATCTTAGAAATATGTTGACTCACAATAGTGAATGTGATATATTAATAAAGTCGCCTAAACGCGACGAATTGATCTTTGAAAACTGAACATAACACAAGCGTCAATGTTTGTTTTAAAAATTATTTTTAGCTATGAGCTAATCAACTCTATTGGAGAGTTTGATCCTGGCTCAGGACGAACGCTGGCGGCGTGCCTAATACATGCAAGTCGAGCGGTTTTTAGGAAGCTTGCTTCCTAAGAATAGCGGCGGACGGGTGAGTAACACGTGGGCAACCTACCTATAAGACTGGGATAACTTCGGGAAACCGGAGCTAATACCGGATAATATAAGAGATTACATGATCTTTTATTGAAAGATGGCTTCGGCTATCACTTATAGATGGGCCCGCGGCGCATTAGCTAGTTGGTGAGGTAACGGCTCACCAAGGCGACGATGCGTAGCCGACCTGAGAGGGTGATCGGCCACACTGGGACTGAGACACGGCCCAGACTCCTACGGGAGGCAGCAGTAGGGAATCTTCCGCAATGGACGAAAGTCTGACGGAGCAACGCCGCGTGAGTGATGAAGGCCTTCGGGTCGTAAAACTCTGTTGTTAGGGAAGAACAAGTGCCGTTCGAATAGGGCGGTACCTTGACGGTACCTAACCAGAAAGCCACGGCTAACTACGTGCCAGCAGCCGCGGTAATACGTAGGTGGCAAGCGTTGTCCGGAATTATTGGGCGTAAAGCGCGCGCAGGTGGTCCTTTAAGTCTGATGTGAAAGCCCACGGCTCAACCGTGGAGGGTCATTGGAAACTGGGGGACTTGAGTACAGAAGAGGAAAGTGGAATTCCACGTGTAGCGGTGAAATGCGTAGAGATGTGGAGGAACACCAGTGGCGAAGGCGACTTTCTGGTCTGTAACTGACACTGAGGCGCGAAAGCGTGGGGAGCGAACAGGATTAGATACCCTGGTAGTCCACGCCGTAAACGATGAGTGCTAAGTGTTAGAGGGTTTCCGCCCTTTAGTGCTGCAGCTAACGCATTAAGCACTCCGCCTGGGGAGTACGGTCGCAAGACTGAAACTCAAAGGAATTGACGGGGGCCCGCACAAGCGGTGGAGCATGTGGTTTAATTCGAAGCAACGCGAAGAACCTTACCAGGTCTTGACATCCCGTGACAACTCTGGAGACAGAGCGTTTCCCTTCGGGGAACACGGTGACAGGTGGTGCATGGTTGTCGTCAGCTCGTGTCGTGAGATGTTGGGTTAAGTCCCGCAACGAGCGCAACCCTTGATCTTAGTTGCCAGCATTCAGTTGGGCACTCTAAGGTGACTGCCGGTGACAAACCGGAGGAAGGTGGGGATGACGTCAAATCATCATGCCCCTTATGACCTGGGCTACACACGTGCTACAATGGATGGTACAAAGGGCTGCAAAACCGCGAGGTTGAGCGAATCCCATAAAACCATTCTCAGTTCGGATTGCAGGCTGCAACTCGCCTGCATGAAGCTGGAATCGCTAGTAATCGCGGATCAGCATGCCGCGGTGAATACGTTCCCGGGCCTTGTACACACCGCCCGTCACACCACGAGAGTTTGTAACACCCGAAGTCGGTGGGGTAACCGTAAGGAGCCAGCCGCCTAAGGTGGGACAGATGATTGGGGTGAAGTCGTAACAAGGTAGCCGTATCGGAAGGTGCGGCTGGATCACCTCCTTTCTAAGGAAACTGAAGTACGCTGTACTTCATAAGAAGATGCTTTGTGTTATGTTCAGTTTTGAAAGGATTCAATTCTTTCATATATGGGCCTATAGCTCAGCTGGTTAGAGCGCACGCCTGATAAGCGTGAGGTCGATGGTTCGAGTCCATTTAGGCCCACCATATAGATTAATAACCCATACTACCTTTTAAGGTGGCTTATTTTTTCTGTCGGGGCCTTAGCTCAGCTGGGAGAGCGCCTGCCTTGCACGCAGGAGGTCAGCGGTTCGATCCCGCTAGGCTCCACCAATGGTTAATTGTATTTTATTAACCAATATTTGTTCTTTGAAAACTAGATAACGTAACAAGACATTCAATGTAAGAATTGTGTAAAGTTCTTTCTTTATAGAAAGAAAACTTTCTAACACAGAAAAACTATGTTTTTCTTAGGTTAAGTTAGAAAGGGCGCACGGTGGATGCCTTGGCACTAGGAGCCGATGAAGGACGGGACTAACACCGATATGCTTCGGGGAGCTGTAAGTAAGCATTGATCCGAAGATTTCCGAATGGGGAAACCCACTACTCGTAATGGAGTAGTATCGATACCTGAATACATAGGGTATCAGAAGGCATACCCGGGGAACTGAAACATCTAAGTACCCGGAGGAAGAGAAAGCAAACGCGATTTCCTGAGTAGCGGCGAGCGAAACGGAATATAGCCCAAACCAAGAGGCTTGCCTCTTGGGGTTGTAGGACACTCTATATGGAGTTACAAAGGAACGGGGTAGACGAAGCGATCTGGAAAGATCCGTCGTAGAAGGTAACAACCCTGTAGTCGAAACTTCGTTCCCTCTTGAGTGGATCCTGAGTACGGCGGGACACGAGAAATCCCGTCGGAAGCAGGGAGGACCATCTCCCAAGGCTAAATACTCCCTAGTGACCGATAGTGAACCAGTACCGTGAGGGAAAGGTGAAAAGCACCCCGGAAGGGGAGTGAAAAAGATCCTGAAACCGTGTGCCTACAAGTAGTCAGAGCCCGTTAATGGGTGATGGCGTGCCTTTTGTAGAATGAACCGGCGAGTTACGATCCCGTGCAAGGTTAAGTCGAAGAGACGGAGCCGCAGCGAAAGCGAGTCTGAATAGGGCGCATTAGTACGTGGTCGTAGACCCGAAACCAGGTGATCTACCCATGTCCAGGGTGAAGTTCAGGTAACACTGAATGGAGGCCCGAACCCACGCACGTTGAAAAGTGCGGGGATGAGGTGTGGGTAGCGGAGAAATTCCAATCGAACTTGGAGATAGCTGGTTCTCTCCGAAATAGCTTTAGGGCTAGCCTCATGTGTAAGAATCTTGGAGGTAGAGCACTGATTGGACTAGGGGCCCTCATCGGGTTACCGAATTCAGTCAAACTCCGAATGCCAAAGATTTATCCATGGGAGTCAGACTGCGAGTGATAAGATCCGTAGTCAAGAGGGAAACAGCCCAGACCACCAGCTAAGGTCCCAAAGTATACGTTAAGTGGCAAAGGATGTGGAGTTGCTTAGACAACCAGGATGTTGGCTTAGAAGCAGCCACCATTTAAAGAGTGCGTAATAGCTCACTGGTCGAGTGACTCTGCGCCGAAAATGTAACGGGGCTAAACGTATCACCGAAGCTGTGGATTGTTCTTACGAACAATGGTAGGAGAGCGTTCTAAGTGCAGCGAAGTCAGACCGTAAGGACTGGTGGAGCGCTTAGAAGTGAGAATGCCGGTATGAGTAGCGAAAGACAAGTGAGAATCTTGTCCACCGAATGCCTAAGGTTTCCTGAGGAAGGCTCGTCCGCTCAGGGTAAGTCGGGACCTAAGCCGAGGCTGAAAAGCGTAGGCGATGGACAACAGGTTGAAATTCCTGTACCACCTCCTCACCGTTTGAGCAATGGGGGGACGCAGAAGGATAGGGTAAGCGCGCTGATGGATATGCGCGTCCAAGCAGTAAGGCTGGAAAGTAGGCAAATCCGCTTTCCATAAGGCTGAGCTGTGATGGCGAGGGAAATAAAGTACCGAAGTTCCTGATTTCACACTGCCAAGAAAAGCCTCTAGCGAGGTGAGAGGTGCCCGTACCGCAAACCGACACAGGTAGGCGAGGAGAGAATCCTAAGGTGATCGAGAGAACTCTCGTTAAGGAACTCGGCAAAATGACCCCGTAACTTCGGGAGAAGGGGTGCTTTTTAGGGTTAATAGCCCAGAAAAGCCGCAGTGAATAGGCCCAGGCGACTGTTTAGCAAAAACACAGGTCTCTGCGAAACCGCAAGGTGAAGTATAGGGGCTGACACCTGCCCGGTGCTGGAAGGTTAAGAGGAGGGGTTATCGCAAGAGAAGCTCTGAATCGAAGCCCCAGTAAACGGCGGCCGTAACTATAACGGTCCTAAGGTAGCGAAATTCCTTGTCGGGTAAGTTCCGACCCGCACGAAAGGTGTAACGATCTGGGCACTGTCTCAACGAGAGACTCGGTGAAATTATAGTACCTGTGAAGATGCAGGTTACCCGCGACAGGACGGAAAGACCCCGTGGAGCTTTACTGCAGCCTGATATTGAATTTTGGTACAGCTTGTACAGGATAGGTAGGAGCCGTAGAAGCCGGAGCGCCAGCTTCGGTGGAGGCATTGGTGGGATACTACCCTGGCTGTATTGAAATTCTAACCCTCATGCGTGATCCGCATGGGAGACAGTGTCAGGTGGGCAGTTTGACTGGGGCGGTCGCCTCCTAAAATGTAACGGAGGCGCCCAAAGGTTCCCTCAGAATGGTTGGAAATCATTCGCAGAGTGTAAAGGCACAAGGGAGCTTGACTGCGAGACCTACAAGTCGAGCAGGGACGAAAGTCGGGCTTAGTGATCCGGTGGTTCCGCATGGAAGGGCCATCGCTCAACGGATAAAAGCTACCCCGGGGATAACAGGCTTATCTCCCCCAAGAGTCCACATCGACGGGGAGGTTTGGCACCTCGATGTCGGCTCATCGCATCCTGGGGCTGTAGTCGGTCCCAAGGGTTGGGCTGTTCGCCCATTAAAGCGGTACGCGAGCTGGGTTCAGAACGTCGTGAGACAGTTCGGTCCCTATCCGTCGTGGGCGTAGGAAATTTGAGAGGAGCTGTCCTTAGTACGAGAGGACCGGGATGGACACACCGCTGGTGTACCAGTTGTTCTGCCAAGGGCATCGCTGGGTAGCTATGTGTGGAAGGGATAAGTGCTGAAAGCATCTAAGCATGAAGCCCCCCTCAAGATGAGATTTCCCATAGCGCAAGCTAGTAAGAACCCTGAAAGATGATCAGGTTGATAGGTCAGAGGTGGAAGCGCGGTGACGTGTGGAGCTGACTGATACTAATCGTTCGAGGACTTAACCACTTATTCTTTACTTGAATGTCTTACCGTTATCTAGTTTTGAAGGAACAAATCCTTCATATGTTTGGTGACTCTGGCGAAGAGGTCACACCCGTTCCCATGCCGAACACGGAAGTTAAGCTCTTCAGCGCCGATGGTAGTTGGGGGTTTCCCCCTGTGAGAGTAGGACGTTGCCAAGCGAAGTGAAAGAACCAGTTGAGTACTGGTTCTTTTTTTGTTTTTTAAACCTTAAAGGTTTCATGGATTATAATGTGAAATGTGAAAGACTATGTATGGTCGGGTTTCGAGAAGCGAAGAAGTCGAGAAAGTAAGCGAGCGAGAACCGGAATGTACACCGTACATGAGAATCGGAGTGAGGAAAACTGAAGAAGGATCCTGAAGCTTATCGGAAGCCGACCGCTGAACACGGAAGTTAAAGCTCGAGCGCCGATGGTAGTTGGGGGTTTCCCCCTGTGAGAGTAGGACGTTGCCAAGCGAAGTGAAAGAACCAGCCGAGTGCTGGTTCTTTTTTTTGTTTTTTTTAAAATGTTAGGTTGTGAAGGGTTCTGATTCTTTAGTTTTATTCGGACAGGTTGAGCAAGTATCCAGCAAAATCGAGTTTGAATCTAGAGTCTTGCGCAAGATAACCGAACCTTATCTAATCTAGCCCTAGAACAAAGTATAATTGCTCCAAAAAAATATTTTTTAAAAAATCTGAAACTTACCTCAGATGGTCTTCGTCTAATATAGAGGTAATCTTTATGAACGGATATCAACTAACAGAAAGGTGTGGTGGATTTTTGAAGACAGTATCTATTTCAATGCTAACGATCCTGATGGTATTATTTAATACAGGTTGCACACCTACATATGATGAGAAGAAAGGCTACAAAGAAGCAAGTATTAACCCATTATTTCCTGTACCAGAGAATGCTGTACAATCAGAGTTGGAATATGGTAATCCAATTATTAAAGATGGGGTAAAGTATACGATTAAAAATATTGGTGGGGAACAAGGGTTATATCCACCTAAGGACTATTTAACAGAAATTGAAAACTGGGGTTGGTATGAATTAGAAGAGGAACGGATGGGTTCTATGCATGTGTTCAATAGGGATGGAACGGTGATGTGGTTGGACATAAATCAAGATTTTATAGGACTCTATGAATTAGAACGAAACATTTATTCAATAAAGTAACTAAGGAACCGAGATTTATTCGGTTCCTTTTACTATTAATCGTTTTTTATTTGCTGGTTCAAAAAAAGATAGAGTAAATAAGGTACTTTTTCAGCAGAAACTGTTAAAAATTGATTAATAAATGGATAATCATTACTAGAGTAAGAATGAAGCAGTTCACTCCACCATTCAGTTTCATATCTAGATATCATACTTAAATTATAGAGCAGCAAATAGTGTACCATTATTTCAGGAAAGTTAACTAAGTCATCACGGTTAGTTGATACGTAATAAGAATCTTCATAGAGATGATAGTATAAAGGAGAAGAGTGAATGGGACTGATTTGTTTTCTATCTACGATTTTAAAGGATAGGTAATCCTTCACATTTTGATCTTCCTCGGATGCCTCAATCTGAAAAGGTAGGGCTTCACTAATAAAATCATGAAACCTACGAGAAGTCATGTGGTATTTATCGAGTAAACTTATTGGAAATCTTACTATATCTTCTTGTGCTTTTTCTATTTTACAAAAGTATTCTAACTGATAGTGCAGCTTAAAAAGGTTGGATAGTTCTGGAATTCTCCTTAATAATTGGTTCATTGAGTACTTTTCTCCATCTAAATGTTTCACATGAAACATTTTTTCAGAAAAGTGAGTAAACAGTCCATTCTTTTGTATTTTCACTTCATCTTGAGAAAACTCATAACTTTGTTTCTTTCTTTTTCTTGTAGATACTCCGTGAGCTAAAACAGATGTTGACTCGGGATACTGTGGGTCTACTGTTAATAGGCAGGCTTTAAGTAATTGGACCATTCCGTAAAATAATAGCACTGGCTTTATAGCTAGTGGAGCGTTGGTTGCTAATTGATAGTAATTTTGTCCATGTTCTAGATAATAAATAAATGGATAGCAGTTATCATAGCTTTTTTTATCCGCATCTTCAAAGTTTTGTCTTTTGTAACAGCGCAACAATAAGTTTTGAATCGTAGTTGCTGAATGGAATGCGGAAAAAGAGTGCCATATCTGATGTTGATCTTTCAATTATAAGACCTCCATATTCTTTAGAGGTTATTACACCGTTTTTAGATAGTCTATATTGTAGGATTACACATGAGATTCGTTTTTATTATAAGAAAAGTGTGAAAAATGTTTTTTGAATTGTCGAACTTATCGTATCTTTCTTGACAGTCATGAGCCGAGTTGTTAATCTACTAATAATATTTTTTCGAACTAAAGGGGGATTTTGTAGTGTGGGAAACAAAGTTTGCTAAAGAAGGTCTAACGTTTGATGATGTGTTATTAGTACCAGCAAAATCGGAAATACTGCCACGAGATGTAAATACAAGTGTTGCTTTAACAAAGAGTTTAAAGCTAAATATCCCAATCATTAGTGCGGGAATGGATACGGTTACGGAAGCAGAAATGGCTATTTCGATAGCGCGACAAGGTGGACTAGGTATCGTTCATAAAAATATGTCCATTGAACAACAGGCTGAACAGGTAGATAAAGTAAAACGCTCTGAAAGTGGTGTTATTTCAGACCCATTCTTCTTAACTCCTGAGCATCAAGTATTTGATGCAGAGCATTTAATGGGGAAATACCGAATCTCTGGTGTACCTATTGTAAATAACACTGATGAGCAAAAGCTTGTTGGAATTTTAACAAACCGTGATTTAAGGTTTATTCAAGATTATTCAATCCCAATTTCAGACGTAATGACTAAAGAAAACCTTGTTACAGCACCAGTTGGAACCACACTAGAACAAGCAGAAAAAATACTACAAAGATATAAAATTGAAAAACTCCCTTTAATCGATGAGAACGGTGTATTAAAAGGTCTAATTACAATTAAGGATATTGAAAAAGTAATTGAATTCCCACATTCAGCTAAAGATCAACATGGTCGATTGTTAGTAGGGGCAGCTGTAGGAGTAACTGCTGATACCCTCCTTCGTGTTGAAAAGTTAGTAAAGGCACAAGTAGATGTCATTGTAGTAGATACTGCACATGGTCATTCGGCAGGTGTATTAAAAACAGTTCGTGAAATAAGAGAAGCCTATCCTAGTCTAAATATTATTGCAGGTAATGTTGCAACTGCTGAAGCAACAAGAGATTTAATTGAAGCAGGTGCTAATGTTGTAAAGGTTGGAATTGGACCAGGATCTATTTGTACAACTCGTGTTGTTGCTGGTGTTGGAGTTCCTCAAATAACAGCAGTTTATGACTGTGCAACAGAAGCTAGAAAGCATGGAGTGTCCATCATTGCAGATGGTGGAATTAAATATTCTGGAGATATCGTTAAAGCACTAGCAGCTGGAGGACATGCTGTTATGCTAGGAAGTATGTTAGCTGGAGTATCAGAGAGTCCTGGTGAAACAGAAATCTTCCAGGGTCGTCGTTTCAAAGTATATCGTGGAATGGGATCTGTGGGTGCAATGGAAAAAGGAAGTAAGGATCGCTACTTCCAAGAGGAGAACAAAAAGTTTGTACCAGAAGGTATTGAAGGACGTCTGCCTTATAAAGGCCCACTTTCTGATACAATCTATCAATTAGTTGGTGGTTTACGTTCAGGTATGGGGTATTGTGGAACAAAAGATCTACAGGAACTACGTGAAGAAGCTCAGTTTGTGCGCATGACTGGTGCAGGCTTAAGAGAAAGTCACCCACATGATGTACAAATTACAAAGGAAGCACCAAATTACTCACTATCCTAGTCAAAATGGTTTATTTTACTTGTTGAAAGACAGAGTGTAATACTCTGTCTATTTTTTTTTAGGCAATTATGATAAAATGACTGAGGTTATTATATTAAAAAACATCAGCAGTTGGAGGTAAACAATGAGAATTAAAAACCAGAGTAAGCTGATTGTTAGTATCCTTACGATCTTCTTACTATCTATTTATATGAATCCTACAAATATTGCATCAGCTGAAACTGACTCATTAGGAATTGAAGCTGAAGGAGCTATTTTAATAGAAGCATCAACAGGTAAGATTTTATATGAAAAGAACGCAGATAAAGTTCTAGGTATTGCAAGTATGTCAAAAATGATGACAGAATATCTCTTACTAGAAGCATTGGAAGATGGTACAGTAACACCAGATCAACAATACAATGTAAGTGATTATGTTTATCGAATCTCTCAAAATAGAAGTTTATCGAATGTTCCATTAAGACAAGATGGCACATATAGTGTTCAAGAATTGTACGAATCTATGGCGATTTATTCTGCAAATGGTTCAACAATTGCGATTGCTGAAATTATTGCAGGATCAGAAACAAATTTTGTTAAAATGATGAATGAAAAAGCTGCAGAATTAGGGTTAAAAGACTATAAATTCTATAATTCTACTGGGCTAAATAATTCAGACCTTCTTGGACTGCACCCTGAAGGAACAGGAGAAACTGACGAAAATGTCATGTCAGCAAGAGCAACAGCTAAATTAGCTTATCATTTATTAAAAGATTTTCCGCAATTAATTGAAACAGCTAGTATACCAAGAAAGACCTTTAGAGAAGGTACTGAGGACGCAATTGAGATGCCGAACTGGAACTGGATGTTACCGGGATTAGTATATCAACATCAAGATGTAGACGGAATTAAAACGGGTTCCACTAGTTTTGCTGGTTATTGCTTTACTGGAACAGCAGAGAGAGATGGCGTTCGCTATATTACAGTTGTAATGAATACAGCAAGTCAAAAAGCACGTTTTGATGAAACAAGAAAGATGCTAGATTATGCTTTCAGTAACTATTCAATCGAACAGATTTTTCCTGAAGGCTATCAGATCAAAGATCAGTCTGTATTACCTGTAACGAAGGGTAAGGAAAAAGAAGTTGAAGTTGAATCAAATGCACCTATTAGCGTTGTATTGAAACGTGGAGAATCAGAAAAAGAATTATACAAGGCAGAGTATGTCTTTGATCAAGAAGTTTTATCAGAAGATGAAGGATTAGTAGCACCTGTAGAAAAAGGTACAAAAGTTGGTCAATTAGTCGTTACCTATAGTGGAACGAATAATTATGGATTTATCACTCCTGAAGGAGAACAATCACTAAAGGCAGATCTTATTACAACAGGTAATGTAGAGAAGGCAAATTGGTTCTCATTAATGATGAGAGGCATTGGTGGTTTCTTCTCAGATGTTTGGTCTAGTGTTGCTAATGCAGTAAAAGGTATATTCTAAAACAATGGGCTCTTGCTATTTTAGCAGGAGCTTTTTTCTTATTTATTTTTCTTTAGATACAAAAGGATTTTAATAGGATTTTTTATGAAAGTGATGTAAAATAATGGTCAGGTGCTTTTTCAAGTAGAATGAATGATAGAGCTCTTTTGAAAGAAAGCTAATCATATCTATACTTAACATTACCATGTTATTTTATCGTAGGAGAATTCTTACATGAAATGACAAATCATTAGTACATAAGGGAGGATTTATCTAGATGAACAATACAGGTACAGATCGTGTAAAACGTGGTATGGCAGAAATGCAAAAGGGCGGCGTAATTATGGACGTTGTCAATGCTGAGCAAGCGAGAATTGCTGAAGAAGCTGGTGCTGTTGCTGTTATGGCACTAGAGCGTGTTCCAGCTGATATTCGAGCAGCGGGTGGAGTATCTCGTATGGCAGACCCAACAATTGTTGAAGAAGTAATGAAAGCGGTAACGATTCCTGTTATGGCAAAAGCTCGTATCGGACATATCGTTGAGGCTCGTATATTAGAGGCAATGGGTGTAGACTACATTGACGAAAGTGAAGTGTTAACACCTGCCGATGAAGAGTATCATTTATTCAAACGTGATTACACAGTACCATTCGTTTGTGGTTGCCGTGATTTAGGAGAAGCAACTCGTCGTATTGCTGAAGGAGCTTCAATGCTACGTACGAAAGGTGAGCCAGGTACAGGGAACATTGTAGAGGCTGTTCGCCATATGCGTAAAGTTAATGCTCAGATTAAAAAGGTTGCTGGTATGAGCGAAGATGAATTAATGACTGAAGCAAAAAACCTAGGTGCTCCATTTGAATTATTACTTCAAATTAAGCGTGAAGGTCGTCTTCCTGTAGTTAACTTTGCAGCGGGTGGAGTTGCAACTCCAGCAGACGCAGCACTTATGATGCAA
Source organism: Cytobacillus suaedae (assembly GCA_014960805.1). Classification (GTDB taxonomy): domain Bacteria; phylum Bacillota; class Bacilli; order Bacillales; family Bacillaceae_L; genus Bacillus_BV; species Bacillus_BV suaedae. The sequence goes on from CP063163.1 coordinate 22,341, forward strand.
CTTGGAGCTGACGGTGTATTTGTTGGTTCAGGTATTTTTAAATCAGACAATCCTGCAAAATTTGCTCGTGCGATTGTAGAAGCAACTACGCACTATCAAGATTATGAGTTAATCGCTAAACTTTCAAAAGGTTTAGGTTCAGCAATGAAAGGTATCGAAATTTCATCACTATTACCAGATCAACGTATGCAAGAGCGCGGCTGGTAAAAATAAAGGAGCATTAGTATGGTTAAGATTGGCGTTTTAGGTCTTCAAGGTGCAGTACGAGAGCATGTAAGATCAATTGAAGCATCTAATGCAGAAGCCGTTGTGGTTAAGAAAATAGAGCAATTGGATGAACTAGATGGTTTAATTATTCCAGGTGGCGAAAGTACAACAATGCGCCGTTTAATTGATAAATATCATTTTATGGAACCGCTTCGTGATTTTGCAGCATCAGGTAAACCAATGTTTGGGACATGTGCAGGCTTAATTCTGTTAGCAAAAAATATCGTAGGGTATGACCAGCCTCATCTGGGGTTAATGGACATAACGGTTGAGCGAAATTCATTTGGTCGTCAACGTGAAAGCTTCGAAGCTGAACTAATGATACCAAATGTTGCTGACGATTTTGTAGGAGTCTTTATTCGTGCCCCACATATTGTACATGCAGGAGAAAATGTTGAGGTTTTATCTAAGCATAATGACCGAATTGTTGCGGCAAGAGAAGGTCAATACCTTGGCTGTTCATTCCATCCAGAATTAACGGATGACCATCGTTTAACACAATACTTTGTGAACATGGTTGAAGAAGCTAAGGAAAAAAATCTTGTATAAACCTATTGCATCTTGTAAAAACTTATAGTAAATTATGTATTACTATAAATAAATTGGATTAAATCTATGACAGGAACTAGTAACATGCATTCTTTCTTTAGAGAGTCGGTGGTTGGTGTGAACCGATGTAAGGTGTTTGTGAATCCATCCTTGAGTAAAATACTAAAACCCATTTGGTTAGTAAGTATTTTCGGTTAAGAGCCGTTATTTCTTTATCAAGAGGGAGATATTTTATATCTTCAACTAGGGTGGCAACGCGGGTTAACTCTCGTCCCTTTTTTAAGGGACGGGAGTTTTTTGTTTTGTCATAGATTAAGTAGGAGGAAAAGAGAATGCTTGATATTAAATTATTAAGAGCCAATTTTGAAGAGGTAAAGCAAAAGCTTCAGCATCGAGGAGAAGACTTAACTGACTTAGGGAAATTTGAAGAGCTAGATGCAAAACGCAGAGAATTAATTTTAAAAACGGAAGAATTAAAAAGTAAACGTAATGAAGTATCAGCACAAGTTGCGGTATTAAAACGTGAAAAACAAGATGCAGATCACCTAATCACTGAAATGAGAGAAGTTGGTGATCAGATAAAGGTACTTGATGATGAGCTTCGCCCATTAGAAGAGGAGCTTGAACTGTTATTATTATCAATCCCTAATATTCCTCATGAAAGTGTGCCAGTAGGTGAAACTGAAGATGATAATGTAGAGGCTCGTAAGTGGGGAGAGTTACCTGAGTTTGCATTTGAACCAAAACCGCATTGGGAAATCGCTGATGAACTTGGAATCCTAGATTTTGAACGAGCAGGGAAGGTTACTGGAAGCCGTTTTGTTTTTTATAAAGGCTTAGGTGCTAGACTTGAACGTGCATTAATGAACTTTATGTTAGATCTTCACGTTGAAGAACATGGTTATGAAGAAATCTTACCTCCTTACATGGTGAATCGCGCAAGTATGACAGGGACAGGTCAGTTACCTAAATTTGAAGAAGATGCATTTTTAATTGAAAGTGAAGACTACTTCTTAATACCAACAGCTGAAGTTCCTGTAACAAACTTTCATCGTGATGAGATATTAAACGGAGAAGAACTGCCGTTTAACTATGCAGCATATAGTGCATGTTTTAGATCTGAAGCGGGTTCAGCTGGACGTGATACAAGAGGATTAATTCGTCAGCATCAGTTTAATAAAGTGGAACTTGTTAAATTTGTAAAACCAGAGGATTCTTACGAAGAGTTAGAGAAATTAACTGGTAATGCGGAAAAGGTGCTACAATTACTTGGACTTCCATACCGAGTGTTAAGCATGTGTACTGCTGATCTAGGATTTACAGCAGCAAAGAAATACGATATTGAAGTTTGGATTCCAAGCTATGGAACATACCGAGAAATTTCTTCTTGTAGTAACTTTGAAGCTTTCCAAGCACGTCGTGCAAACATTCGTTTCCGTCGTGACCCGAAGGCTAAACCAGAGCATGTTCATACGTTAAATGGATCTGGTCTTGCTATTGGACGTACAGTGTCTGCTATATTAGAAAATTATCAACAGGCTGATGGTAGTGTCATTATTCCAGAAGTTCTTCGTCCATACATGGGAAATCGTGAGGTTATTGGACGTAAGTAGGATGGATATGGAGGAGTTATTCTCCTCCTTCTTTTTAATGAAAAAACTTTATTGAAATTGTTGACATGCTTTTATAGGATATGATATATTAATTCTTGTCGAAACGGAGGAATACCCAAGTCCGGCTGAAGGGATCGGTCTTGAAAACCGACAGGGGTGTTAAAGCCCGCGGGGGTTCGAATCCCTCTTCCTCCGCCATTTTAAATTCGATATTTTTCTAAAAGCGCATATTTTGGAGATTAGAAATTCGTTACATACAATGTAACGGATTTTTTTGCATATGTATGACTTAATATTAGAAATATTTATATTAATAGAAAAGCCATCCAGTTGGATGGCTTTTATCTTTTTACTAATAAAGAATGTTGATTTAATGCATTTGAGATTTTTTCAATAATCGGTTCAATTGATTGTTCTTGTTCAATTAAATCATACTCATTGATATTAATTCGAAGTACAGGACAGGCAGTAAAGCTATTAATCCATTTTTCATATCTTTCGTGCATCTCTTCCCAATATTCAACAGGAGTTTGTTGTTCCATTGGACGTCCACGTTCTTTTATACGAGATAATATATCATCTAGACTTCCTTCAAGGTAGACTAGTAAATCTGGATGTGGGAAATAAGGAGTCATCACCATTGCTTCAAAAAGGTTAGTATATGTTTCATAATCAATTGGTGTCATTGTTCCTTTTTCATAATGCATTCTAGCAAAAATACCTGTATCTTCATAAATGGAACGGTCCTGAATAAATCCACCTCCATATTCGAAAATCTTTTTCTGCTCCTTAAAGCGTTCAGCTAAAAAATAGATTTGAAGGTGGAAACTCCATCTTTTAAAATCAGCATAGAACATATCTAGATAGGGGTTTGTATCTACTTTTTCAAAAGAAGTGCGGAACCCTAAGGAATTTGCTAAGGCTTTCGTAATTGTAGATTTTCCAACTCCAACTGTACCAGCAATGGTAATAACCGAGTTTGCCGGTATATTGTATTTACTTCGCAAATTCATTCTGTTCGACTCCTTCAGTAATTGTATTCTGTATTTTAGTTAAGATATAGTCTAAATCTAGCTTATTTTGTACGAAGTCTAACTCATCCCCATTAATTCGAATAACAGGAATGTTTGGATAGGTACGCTCGAACTCTCGCATGGTTTGTTCATAGTCTGCTGAAAGTTGTAGTAAATAAGCTGGATCAATGTTTTTTTCAATATCGCGCCCACGCATTTGAATACGCTTGAGTAGTGTATCAAGGCTAGCATTTAAATAAACAATTATGTTTGGTACAGGCATATCCTGAGTAAGGATTTGATAGATTTGAAGGTATTTGCTAAATTGAGGAGCTTTTAAAGTTCTCTCTGCAAAGATTATATTTTTAATGATATGGTAATCACTTACTACAGCTTGTTGCCTCTGTAAAAATAAGTCGTTAATGTCCTCAAGCTGTTTATATCGATTACATAAAAAGAACATTTCTGTCTGAAAGCTCCACTCATCTATATTTTCATAAAACTTCCCAAGAAATGGATTTTCATCAACAATTTCTTTTAATAAAGCATACTGGAAGTGTTCTGATATGGATTTAGCGAGTGAGGTTTTACCAACACCGATAGGACCTTCTACAGTAATAAAAGGTGTGTGGCTCATCTCATTTCCCCCTTTAGTTGCCAAAAAATCTGTTGAAAATTATCTTATTTTGTAAATAAAGTGACAAAACTTATTTTATCACAGACCATTGTCCTGTGGGGGCATAAAATTTCAAAAAAATAAAGGACCCAATAAATGGTCCTTTAGTGCTTATCTTTTTACAACATTAAAATTTTCGGTGATCAATAACCAATTTTGTGGGAAAGGAAGACCTAGCTTCCAATAACTTATTCCTCTCAATTTTAACTCCTTAATTAAATCAAACTTAGCCTGAATGGATCTAGCATCCTCAAACCAAACCTCATGCTCTTTACCCTCTGCATCAACATAGTTAAAATGAGGTGCTTGTGCTTTTTGATCGTACTCGATAGGAACATTATATTGTTTTGCTAATTCGATAGCACGCTGTGGGCTCACTGCCTTTGCGTACTCTCCACCTTCAACAAATGGTAGTGTCCAGTCATATCCATACAAGTTTTGGCCCATCATAATCTTATTGGATGGCATTTCAGATAGTGCATATTCTAGAACCTCTCTTACTGGCTCAATAGGTGATACAGGCATAGCAGGGCCACCACTATAGCCCCATTCGTACGTCATTATAACGACAAAATCGGCAATTTCACCATGAGCTCGGTAATCATGTGCTTCATACCAGCGCCCTTTTTGTCCCGCACTCGTTTTTGGAGCTAGTGCCGTAGACATTAACCAACCCTGTGCGCTAAACCGCTGTTTTGCTTTACGTAAAAACGTATTATAGGCTTCACGGTCCTCTGGTCGTAGATATTCCATATCAAAATGAATATCTCTAAAGCCATATTGCTTTGCTTTTTGGACAATGGTATCTAATAATTTATCTTGTACAGCCTGATCTGTTAAAACAATTCTACCTAATTCATCGCTGAACTGACCTTCTTCTAAATTTGTTACAACCATCATTAAGGTAACGTTATTTTGTCCAGCAATCTCAGGAAAATTATTTAGAAGGGGTTCCTTTAGTGAACCGTCACGTTGGATTTGGAAGCTAAAAGGTGCTAGGTATGTTAGGTATGGGGCTGCTTCTCGTGCTGCACGTTCTAGTGCTGGTGTTACTGTTCCACCCAGAGGTTCAACATAGGCATTTGTTTCAACATTTGGCTTAGGGAGGTCAGGGATGTAAAGTTTAGTGCCTACACGTAAAGGAACGTTTGTAGGAATTTGGTTTACTTGAGCGAGCTGCTGATAGCTAATTCCAAAGCGTTGTCCGATTGACCAAAGGTTATCTCCAGGTTGTACCCAGTAAAATCTGCCGATGATTGGAATTACAATAGCCTGACCTACTGCTAGTGATGATGGATCTGGAATCTCATTTGCTTCTACGATATCCTCAACGGTTGTGTTATAAGCAGAAGCAATACCAGTTAAACTTTGTCCTGTTTGGACTACATGGATCTGCATTATGAATCAATCCCTTCATAAAGTTACTTTTACCTCTATAAACTTATGTGAAGGATAATGAAAAATGAACAGTTTTATTCATCTGATAAAGATTCAATCATTTCGTTTGTCGTAATGAGGTGTGCTTTTAATACATTTTTCATCATTATTAAAGCATATTCATTATCGCGAGAATCATTTGAAGCAATACAATCGCGTGGAATAATAAGCTTGTATCCTCTCATATAAGCATCATTAGCAGTAAAAAGTACACAAATGTTCCCAGCGATTCCAGTAAGAACGATTGTATCAATGGAAAGCTCACGCAATAACGTCTCTAAGGATGTATTATAAAATGCAGAGTGCTTTGGTTTAATGAGAAAGTAATCATCTTCTTGTGGAGCAAGCTTTTTCAGGATAGGTTCACTTTGTTTATTTGTACAGTGATCAAGTAAACGTGGAAGATTAGCTTGCCAGAGGTTATAGTGATCATTTATGTATATAACCGGGAGATTTTGTTGCTTAAATTGTTGTTTTAGTTTTAAAATAGAGTCGCTCATAGTTAGTGCTTTTTCTGCCAAGACGGGGCCATATCCAAATTTAAAATCATTAATCATGTCAATAATAAGTAAGGCAACACGTTGACCTTCAGAAAAGGGGTATTTAGACAAATTTATCACTCCTTTGTTCTGACTATTTTAACTAACACAGTATAAGTATTTACTCTAACCCTTACTAATTTTATAAAAAGTATTGGAAGATAAACAAAATAAGGAGTTATTAGGATGTACAATGACGAACATTTTATGAGGTTGGCTATCCTTGAGGCAAAAAAAGCTGAAACAATCAATGAGGTACCGATTGGCGCAATAATCGTAATGGACAATAAGATAATTGCTTCAGCACATAATCTACGAGAAACTGAACAACGATCCATTGCACATGCGGAATTACTTGCAATAGATCAGGCATGTAAAATGGTTGGTTCATGGAGATTGGAAGAAGCAACGTTATATGTTACACTAGAGCCTTGTGCTATGTGTGCAGGAGCTATTGTATTATCGCGTGTAAAAAGAGTCGTCTATGGAGCAAGAGACCCTAAAGGTGGATGTGCTGGTACATTAATGGATTTACTGCAGGAAGAGCGCTTTAATCACCAGTCTGAAGTTGTGCAAGGTGTTCTTGAAGAGGAATGTGGTTCATTGCTAAGTGATTTCTTTAAACGTTTACGGGAGCAAAAAAAACAAAAGAAACAATCTAAATTGGAACCTTAGATTATCGCTAGTAAGACTATTTTCAAGAATTTTACAGTCTATATTCATTGCAATTTTATGTGAAAGCAGATATACTTGTACTTACGTCGGGTAACAAAAATACGATGTGGTATCAATTTTGCCGTGCTAAGCGGGGAGGTAGCGGTGCCCTGTACTCGCAATCCGCTCTAGCGAGGCCGAATCCCTTTCTCGAGGGTAGTCCACTGTAGGGTCTGCCCCAAGTAAGTGGTGTTGACGTTCGGGTCTTACGCAATGAGAACCCACGAACCCTGTCAGGTCCGGAAGGAAGCAGCAGTAAGTGGATCATCTCATGTGCCGTAGGGTTGCCTGGACCGAGCTAACTGCTTGGGTAACGCTTATGGTGGCTATTCGACAGAAGGTGCACGGTAAAATTGATATCATATTACGACTTTTAGAGAAGACTCATCCATATGGATGGGTTTTCTTTGTATTTAAAGGAAAAATATCTTTCGTTTTGAAATTATTCTTTATAATACTGTATAATAAAGAAATGGACTAAAAGAGGGGGGCATTCGTAAGTGGCGTATCAAGCATTATATCGTGTTTATAGACCAAAAACATTTCAAGATGTCGTAGGACAAGAGCATATTACGAAAACACTGCAAAATGCCCTTCTACAGGAAAAATTTTCACATGCTTATCTATTTTCTGGCCCTAGAGGTACAGGTAAGACAAGTGCTGCGAAAATCTTTTCAAAAGCAGTAAACTGTGAAAGAGCACCCATATCTGAACCGTGTAATGAGTGTGACTCATGTAGAGGAATCTCAGATGGTTCTATTTCAGACGTTATTGAAATAGATGCTGCATCCAACAATGGTGTTGATGAAATTCGTGATATTCGGGATAAAGTGAAGTATGCACCAAGTGCAGTTAAGTACAAGGTCTATATTGTTGATGAAGTACATATGCTTTCGATTGGTGCGTTTAATGCATTATTAAAAACACTAGAAGAACCACCAAAACATGTTATTTTTATTTTAGCAACGACCGAACCACATAAGATTCCTCTAACAATCATTTCTAGGTGCCAGCGCTTTGATTTTAGACGAATTAATGCTCAGGCTATTGTTCAAAGAATGAAGGTTATTATTGAAAATCAAGAAATCGAAGTAGAAGAGCAAGCCTTACACGTTATTGCACGAGCAGCTGAAGGTGGAATGCGAGATGCTCTTAGCTTGTTGGATCAAGCCATTTCTTATAGTGATGAAGTAGTTCGGTTTGAAGATGTTCTATCTATAACAGGTTCAGTGTCACAAACATTCTTAACGAATTTGGTAGAGGCCATTGATCAAAAAAATGTCCAAGTAGCATTAAAAACGTTAGATGAATTGATGAACCATGGGAAAGATCCTTTAAGGTTTATAGAAGATTTAATTTTTTATTACCGTGATATGCTTCTTTACCAAACAGCTCCAAATCTTGAAGAGACACTTGAGCGTGTGATGGTCGATGATCACTTTACTGCTCTTGCTGAAAAAATACATAAAGGTTCAATCTATGAAATAATAGATATACTAAACAAATGTCAGCAGGAAATGAAGTGGACAAATCACCCTCGAATTTTCTTAGAAGTTGCTATCGTAAAATTATGTCAACAAGATGGGTTACAAGAGGTGCAAACTGTACCACAAATTGATACACTATTGAATAGAATAACTCAATTAGAAAATGAACTTCAACACCTGAAAGAAAAAGGAATTGCAGTTTCAAATGATGGAACTGCTCAACCTGAGCGCAAGCCGCAGAAAACAGCAGCTAGAAGCGGGTATAAAACACCAACTGGAAGGTTGATTGAGATTCTGAAGCATGCAACACGCCCAGACTTAGAATTACTAAAGTCAAAGTGGGGGGCAATGCTTGAACAATTAAGGCAACAAAATAAGGTATCACATGCAGCATTACTAATTGATAGTGAACCAGTAGCAGCTTCAAATACAGCATTCGTTTTAAAATTCAAATATGAAATTCATTGTAAAATGGTCGCTGAAAACAATAATAATGTTCGCGATAACCTTGAAAACATTTTATTTGAATTAACGAATAAGCGATTTGAAATGGTTGCAGTCCCTGATGATGAATGGGGTAAAATAAGAGAAGAGTTTTTACGTGGGCAACGTAGTGAAGAAACTAGCAATGAGGAAGAAGAAGAAGATCCACTTATTGCAGAAGCAAAGAAAATTGTAGGTACGGAGCTCATTGAAATACAAGAATAAAACAACATATTAAAGGAGGCTGACACACATGATGCGTGGTGGTGGCGGAATGGGTAATATGCAAAAAATGATGAAACAAATGCAAAAAATGCAAAAGGATATGGCAAAAGCACAAGAAGAATTAGCAGTAAAAACAATAGAAGGTACAGCTGGTGGCGGTATGGTAACCGTTGTTGTTAACGGACAAAAGGAAGTTATAGATGTAACAATTAAGACGGAGGTAGTAGACCCAGACGATATCGATATGCTTCAAGACTTAGTTCTAGCTGCAACAAACGATGCATTGAAAAAAATGGAAGATTTAACAAATGACACAATGGGGCAATTTACAAAAGGTATGAATTTACCAGGGTTCTAACCTGAAATTATAGCTCCTTCGGTGAATTTAGGAGGAATAGAGAGACATATGCATTATCCTGAACCGATATCAAAGCTAATTGATAGCTTTATGAAATTGCCAGGAATAGGCCCTAAAACAGCCGGTCGCCTGGCTTTTTTTGTATTAAGTATGAAAGAAGACATTGTTTTGGACTTCGCAAAGGCCTTGGTCAATGCAAAAAGAAATTTAACATACTGTTCGGAGTGTGGTCATATAACTGATCAGGACCCTTGTTATATTTGCGATGATGAACGCCGCAATAAAACGATTATCTGTGTTGTTCAAGATCCCAAAGATGTAATCGCTATGGAGAAAATGAAAGAATACAATGGGTTATATCATGTACTTCATGGAGCCATTTCACCTATGGATGGAATAGGACCAGAAGATATCAAGATACCCGACCTATTAAAAAGACTCCAAGACGACACAGTTCAGGAAATAATTTTAGCTACTAATCCCAATATAGAAGGGGAAGCTACTGCCATGTACATATCCCGTCTTTTGAAACCAACGGGGATAAAATTGACTAGAATTGCTCATGGTCTACCTGTTGGTGGGGACTTGGAATATGCTGATGAGGTTACATTATCTAAAGCACTAGAAGGTCGTAGAGAACTGTAACAACTGGTTTGGGGTGAAAGGATGTTTTTTCGAAGAAAAGGTTGGCTTCGTAATGAACACGATGAAAGACTATTAGTACAGCTTGAGGCATTAAAAGAACATTGGATGGTTCAAAAGAGTATTATTGAAAAAAGCGTTGAACCATCAGACGAGGTCTTATTTGAACTGAAGTTAGCAGAATCAAAATACTTCTTTTTGCTTCGTGAAGCAAAAACACGTGAAATTTTTATTGGTAAGAGATGAGCAGAAGATACGGGTGTGACCAGCACTCTATCTTCTGTTTTAGTATAGTAAGCATTAGTTCTTATTTTTACAACTAGTACATACAATAGTACAAGTAGTAAGTTGTATAAGGAGTGGTGCTAAAAAAATGGAACCGATTGTTGTTATATCTATTCTAGGTGGTTTAATATTGTTAGTCTTATTTATGGGAGCTCCAATGAGGCCCGTACGTTTTATTGGACAAGGGCTAGTTAAAATAATGATAGGAGCTTTATTGTTATTCTTTTTAAATGCCTTCGGAACGACCTTAGGATTAAACATTCCGATTAATCTTGTAACCTCAACAATTTCTGGATTTTTAGGAGTACCTGGTATTGCTGCACTAGTCATTATTGATACATTCATATTGGCTTAAAAACAAATGGAATCAGTCCATTTGTTTTTTTATAGAATTTTATTTTAAAAAGTGTTGACTCTTATATTTTGAATGTGATATATTATTAAACGTCGCTGCTGAAACAAAGCAGATGACAAAAAAAGATGTTGACAGTAAGAACTGTTGCATGATATATTAATTGAGTCGCCTAAACGCGACGAATTGATCTTTGAAAACTGAACATAACACAAGCGTCAATGTTTGTTTTAAAATTATTTTTTTAGCTATGAGCTAATCAACTCTATTGGAGAGTTTGATCCTGGCTCAGGACGAACGCTGGCGGCGTGCCTAATACATGCAAGTCGAGCGGTTCTTAGGAAGCTTGCTTCCTAAGAATAGCGGCGGACGGGTGAGTAACACGTGGGCAACCTACCTATAAGACTGGGATAACTTCGGGAAACCGGAGCTAATACCGGATAATATAAGAGATTACATGATCTTTTATTGAAAGATGGCTTCGGCTATCACTTATAGATGGGCCCGCGGCGCATTAGCTAGTTGGTGAGGTAACGGCTCACCAAGGCGACGATGCGTAGCCGACCTGAGAGGGTGATCGGCCACACTGGGACTGAGACACGGCCCAGACTCCTACGGGAGGCAGCAGTAGGGAATCTTCCGCAATGGACGAAAGTCTGACGGAGCAACGCCGCGTGAGTGATGAAGGCCTTCGGGTCGTAAAACTCTGTTGTTAGGGAAGAACAAGTACCGTTCGAATAGGGCGGTACCTTGACGGTACCTAACCAGAAAGCCACGGCTAACTACGTGCCAGCAGCCGCGGTAATACGTAGGTGGCAAGCGTTGTCCGGAATTATTGGGCGTAAAGCGCGCGCAGGTGGTCCTTTAAGTCTGATGTGAAAGCCCACGGCTCAACCGTGGAGGGTCATTGGAAACTGGGGGACTTGAGTACAGAAGAGGAAAGTGGAATTCCACGTGTAGCGGTGAAATGCGTAGAGATGTGGAGGAACACCAGTGGCGAAGGCGACTTTCTGGTCTGTAACTGACACTGAGGCGCGAAAGCGTGGGGAGCGAACAGGATTAGATACCCTGGTAGTCCACGCCGTAAACGATGAGTGCTAAGTGTTAGAGGGTTTCCGCCCTTTAGTGCTGCAGCTAACGCATTAAGCACTCCGCCTGGGGAGTACGGTCGCAAGACTGAAACTCAAAGGAATTGACGGGGGCCCGCACAAGCGGTGGAGCATGTGGTTTAATTCGAAGCAACGCGAAGAACCTTACCAGGTCTTGACATCCCGTGACAACTCTGGAGACAGAGCGTTTCCCTTCGGGGAACACGGTGACAGGTGGTGCATGGTTGTCGTCAGCTCGTGTCGTGAGATGTTGGGTTAAGTCCCGCAACGAGCGCAACCCTTGATCTTAGTTGCCAGCATTCAGTTGGGCACTCTAAGGTGACTGCCGGTGACAAACCGGAGGAAGGTGGGGATGACGTCAAATCATCATGCCCCTTATGACCTGGGCTACACACGTGCTACAATGGATGGTACAAAGGGCTGCAAAACCGCGAGGTTGAGCGAATCCCATAAAACCATTCTCAGTTCGGATTGCAGGCTGCAACTCGCCTGCATGAAGCTGGAATCGCTAGTAATCGCGGATCAGCATGCCGCGGTGAATACGTTCCCGGGCCTTGTACACACCGCCCGTCACACCACGAGAGTTTGTAACACCCGAAGTCGGTGGGGTAACCGTAAGGAGCCAGCCGCCTAAGGTGGGACAGATGATTGGGGTGAAGTCGTAACAAGGTAGCCGTATCGGAAGGTGCGGCTGGATCACCTCCTTTCTAAGGAAACTGAAGTACGCTGTACTTCATAAGAAGATGCTTTGTGTTATGTTCAGTTTTGAAAGGATTCAATTCTTTCATATATGGGCCTATAGCTCAGCTGGTTAGAGCGCACGCCTGATAAGCGTGAGGTCGATGGTTCGAGTCCATTTAGGCCCACCATATAGATTAATAACCCATACTACCTTTTAAGGTGGCTTATTT